>NZ_VFWQ01000010.1:0-5000 GCF_006442705.1 Mesorhizobium sp. B1-1-7
CACCTATACTGAGCTCGCTTGGTTATAAGATCGAACTCAAAGCGGTCTTTTGCCATTCCCGCCCGCAGGTGAGTTTCAAGCGCGTTCCGTCTCCACATGCTCCGCCCCCATCTACCGTTGGCAAGGGCCGCTGCGAGCTTGCCGACCTACTGGTGGTTATGGATCACCAGGATCCTGCTTCGGGAAACTGGGATAGACGAGCGGTGCTCATACAGGCGAAGCTTCTAAAATTTGGCACGATCCGCCCTTCAGGCAGGGAGTGGATCCAGCACGAACTGCTTGCCTGGTTGCCCCAGTTCGATTTCGTCGATCCCGGCTACGCACGCATGCCTCGCGACTTCAACGCGCCTCTTACGGAAACGTGTCCAACACAGCCGACTACGGCGGAATCGACCTAGCTTCAACTCCAGCGATTTGGGGCCAATGGCTGGTTTCTCAAACCAATCCTTGCTTCATCGCGAAAGCGGATTTGGGAATCTTTCTGGCTGGAATGGCGGTCGGAGGGACACAATATGGACGACAGGCTATTAGTGGTGGCTCCGACGATTGGTCTTTCACAGTGGACGAGCTCCTGAGGGTCACGGGCGCCAATCCAATCGTTAAGCGGGCGCCGAGGATCTTGCGCGGGAACCAAGCAATTGCAGGATTCATCGCTGACACCACTCCGAGTCTCGACGGCGATGGTGGTCGGATTGTCGACGGCGAAGGACTCGACTGGCCGGAAGGACCATTAAGCACCGTCCACTTCACCTTCAGTGGTTTTGAGAAGGGCTAGTTTGCTGGGAGCCAGAGACACGCTTGTCGCACTCGTTATCGGTGCCCTAGTGTCGACAATAGGCCTGCGCCGGGAGAAGGCGCCCTAGCGCGCAGTTGATTTCGGGTGATGAAGTCCTAGGCGTCGACGTCGTGGAAGATCAAGCCCGCTGCGTCAGAGGGCGGGGCGGTTGATTTTTCCATCGAGGATGGACTCCAAGCTGAGCTATCCGGAGACGGCTGCTGGGCCTCGAGTTCTTCGATGTGGGCGTCGATCTCTGCGTAGAGCTCGTCGAACGCTTGGTCGCAGTCGAGCTCGAAGTAGGCCTGCGCCGCGTGCAAATTCTCCTTGAACTCGGTGTACATGCCCACCTCGTCCTCGGAGGAATAACGACCGAACTCGCTGAAGACGCTGGGGATGTCCGAGAGCCATTCCTTACGAAACGCCTCGGTGTAGTCCGCGAACTCAGCCTCTTTGAAGACCTGCCGGAGTATTTTGTCCGTTAGCGGCTTGGCGTCCAGCCAAGTGATCGAGTGCTTTCGGATGTCCGCAACGATGCTCTGGCGCACCTCCTCCGGGAGCAAGTCCCACGACGCCAAGGCGGCGATTAGGAGCTTTCCGCCGAACGACTGACCACTCGCTTGTATCTGGGCTGCCCACTCCAGAATATCTGGTCGCGCCTCCAGTATCAGGACGAGGAAGGCCTTTTCGCACCGTGCGCCCAAGAACGACTTCAACGATTCGTCCAAAGGGCAGGCCTTCAGACGCTCAATCAGCCCCAGATAGAGCGCGGGCGGGATGCGGATACGCCCGTCCTCCGCTGCCTTCGGACGGCACGCCACTTCACCAAGCAGGCGGTCGAGCTTAGCACCGTGAGCGTAGAGTTCCACCAATTCGGGCGAGGCCGCGACTAGGGTGGCGAAGGCGTCGGTGACTGTGGCGTGCCGAAACACCCACCGGTCGCCGTCATCCTCCGATACCAACCGGGTCAGGCTGTCGTTGAGGTGCTGCATGGCCCGAGCTAGGTCGGCGGTCTTCACGCCCATGAGCCGGGTGACCATCTCGAGCGCCGGAGTCGCTGTGATCGGAGAAGGCACTCCGGTTTGCGAATTTAGGAAGATCAGGGCGACCGCAGCGCGGGACGCGTCGTCCAGTTGCGCCAGCACCTCGGTCAGGAACTCGACCGGGTGCTCCACCAGCCGTGTTAGCCGCTCTTCGCTGATAATGAGGTTCTTGGTGAAGAGCGGATCGCCAAGTCGGCGAGCGGTTTCCGGTAAGAAGGCCTTGTTGACCGCGATCGCCGGCAGCAACGGCTTCAGACGGTGGCGCATCTTCTGGGGCTGGACGCGGCGCACGTGATTATAGAGCATCTGCGCACGCTCTTCGTCGGAGAGCGCGTGGACGTTTACGACGACCTGGCTCTCCCTAAGTAGAGAGAAGGCACTCGTCTTCAAGTGGGGCTTGGCAGCTTCCCAGATGTAGTTACGCGAGGTGAAGACGATACGCGCGCCGCCTTCGACGGCCGCGCGCAGGGTGCCCAGTTCGGCGTTCCAGCGACTCATCCGAGAGGCGTCGAAGTGATTGGGGCCGAACGCATCGTCGACCCAAAGGAACTGCTTCTCTCCGGGGTGCCAGAGGTGCAGCTGGTCTGGTGAGTTGATCTTTAAAGCGCCTAGGCAGCCGTCGTCGATGGCACCAAGCGCCAGTATCGCCGCGATCGTGGATTTGCCCGAGGCCGGGTCACCCAGCAGGATGACAAAGCCATGCTCTTGCACCGCCTTCACCGCAGACCGGTAGGCGTCCGTTGGGACGAAACAGCTAAGGTCGGATCCCATGGAGTCCAGAATGGCCTTGGCCTGCTTGTAACCATGGCCGGTAATGATGTGGGACAGGTCACCGATGCCGTAGACACGCGGCACCAGCATCCGCAGCTTGGGATTCTCGGTCAATTGCTGGACGATCCAGGTCCCGCCGAACGTCCGGCACTTTTTGACGCCTACACCTTCCATAGCGACGCAAATTTGGGCGTCGGTCTCACCCGAGACACCGGCGTTGGTCAGGATGATATAGTCGTCCGCGAGCCCGTCAGCCGCAAGCTTCTCGGCCTTGGGCAGCTCGTCTTTCAGATCTGACAGACTCAGATTCGCTCCCGGCTTCCCGAGAAACTTGCATTGGATGGTCGACTTGGTCGTCGTCCCATCGGGGCCATCCCAGCGTCCGAGGAACGCGGCGTCACGCCCACCGTCGTTCGATCCGAGAAAGGTCTGCACCGGCCGCTTCAAAACCTCAGCGACCACGGCAGCGGCCACGTCCTGGAATGCCTTCCAACCCAGCTGACTTAAGTCGTAGCTCATTGGCGCCCACCGCCTCCATTAGTCGTGGCTGTCTGCAAGGGGTCAATGCGCTGAAACTGCACCAATTCCGTTGCGGATCAAGTTCTTCGGAGGATAGGGTAAAACTTTCGCGGCGATTGGCCGCCGGTATTTCTCGGCCCAATGTGAGATGTTTAACAGCTTGGCACTGGGTGTCGGAAGCCCGCTCAACTCAAACGCTAGCCCTCAAAACGCAAAAACCGTCCCGGTTAGACCGGGACGGTTATTGATTTATGATAAAATTGGTTGCGGGGACAGGATTTGAACCTGTGACCTTCAGGTTATGAGCCTGACGAGCTACCGGGCTGCTCCACCCCGCGTCAACCCTAAGCAAGCGTTTGCTTGCTGATCTAAGCAAGCGTTTGCCTGCTTTGGACGTAAGCCGATGCCTATGACTAGGATGGCCTACAGATAGGTAGATGGCTCACCAAATGAAAGGGCCGCTTGCGCGGCCCGTTGTTCCCTAGGCGGGCCTTGATCGTGAAGAGAAGATTTAGAACGTGCGTTTGGCAGACCTGGCAGCGACCTACTCTCCCGCGTCTTGAGACGAAGTACCATCAGCGCTGGAGCGTTTCACGGCCGAGTTCGGAATGGGATCGGGTGCAGCCGCTCCGCCATAACCACCAGGTCGGCAAAACGCACGTTGTTTTCGAGAAGCTGGGTTGGGGATTAGGCAGTAGGGAATAGTGAGTAGGGAAACCCGCTCGCTATTGGCTTGTGCCGTTTGCCCGTCTTTCCGTGCCAATGGCGACGTTCATTGCAGGGCGCCCCGGGCGTAAGCCCGCAAGCGCGACTGCGCGTCGCCGGTTTTCCGGCGCCCTCGCGGAGCATAGGCCCGTAAGGGCCGCTCATGCGTGAGCGCTGGCCAGATCATCGTGTTCACGATGAGCATAAGGAATGAGAACGATCAAGCCGATCGAACTATTAGTACCGGTAAGCTTCAAGCGTTGCCGCTCTTCCACACCCGGCCTATCAACGTGGTCGTCTTCCACGGTTCTCAGGGAATACTCGTTTTAAGGTGGGTTTCCCGCTTAGATGCCTTCAGCGGTTATCCCGTCCGGATATAGCTACCCTGCTATGCGGCTGGCGCCACAACAGGTCCACCAGAGATCCGTCCATCCCGGTCCTCTCGTACTAGGGACAGATCCTTTCAATATTCCTACACCCACGGCAGATAGGGACCGAACTGTCTCACGACGTTCTGAACCCAACTCACGTACCGCTTTAAATGGCGAACAGCCATACCCTTGGGACCTGCTCCAGCCCCAGGATGCGATGAGTCGACATCGAGGTGCCAAACAACCCCGTCGATATGGACTCTTGGGGGTCATCAGCCTGTTATCCCCGGCGTACCTTTTATCCGTTGAGCGATGGCCCTTCCACGCGGGACCACCGGATCACTATGACCGACTTTCGTCTCTGCTCGACTTGTCAGTCTCGCAGTCAGGCAGGCTTATGCCATTGCACTCAGCGAACGATTTCCGACCGTTCTGAGCCCACCATCGCGCGCCTCCGTTACTCTTTAGGAGGCGACCGCCCCAGTCAAACTACCCACCATACATTGTCCCGGACCCGGATAACGGGCCGCGGTTAGACATCCATAGTAATAAGGGTGGTATTTCAAGGGTGGCTCCACCTGAGCTGGCGCCCAGGTTTCAAAGCCTACCACCTATCCTACACATGCCACTACGAATGCCAATGTAAAGCTATAGTAAAGGTGCACGGGGTCTTTCCGTCTAACCGCAGGAACCCCGCATCTTCACGGGGAATTCAATTTCACTGAGTCTATGCTGGAGACAGCGGGGAAGTCGTTACGCCATTCGTGCAGGTCGGAACTTACCCGACAAGGAATTTCGCTACCTTAGGACCGTTAT
>NZ_VFWQ01000010.1:10000-12500 GCF_006442705.1 Mesorhizobium sp. B1-1-7
GAAAAGTCGACAGGCCCAGGCAATGATCGCGGATGCCGACTACGAAGTTCCAGGCGATCGCGGGTGACGCACGTTCGGCTATGTCGTCATAGAGCTGTTCGAGCTCAGCTTCCGCTCCGGGGTGGAAGACGATCCGGTACTCCATTCCCTACTTGGCTTTCGCCTGCCTCGCACGATGACGCGCCTCCAGCCGGGAGAAGACCGCCTCCGCGGGAACGCCCTTCGCCGGATCCCGTTGAAGTTCGGCCAGCCGCGCCGGGATTTCCTCGCGCAGCCATTTCTCCCGCTCCGCCTCGAAGTCCTCGAGCATGCGCAGGCCGGCGCGGACGACCTCACTGGCGTTGTTGTACCGGCCTGATTCGAGCTGCTTCCTGATGAAGCTCTCGTAATGGTCATTCAAAGCGTAATTGGGCATCGCAACCTCCTGGGAAAATATGGGGGCATACGATTAATATGGCAATAGATGTCAACTGTTGGCACTTTCGTCCGATTCGGACTCTCCATCGGCGACATGATTGGCCTCAGTGACTTGATTCTCTCAAACACGGGATCGCATCGCTGATTCGGCATCATCGAGAACGCGGCCAGGCGACGCCAGCGAGATCGAGGGCTGGCGCGTGTGCTCGATGGGCAGCCCGTGGACGCGAGTGCCTAAGCCGGCTGGTCTCCAAGCTCAACCGGCTAACCTCATGTCGCATCGGCCGCGACCACGCGCCAATCAGCAATCCTCGTCGGCCGACGCGCCAAAAGCAAAGAAGCCCGGCGCGATAGGACGAGCCGGGCTTGAAACATTTAATAGGGAGAGAGAAGCCTGCCCCTGCGGTCGAGTGCTTGAGTTGTGTTCGGCGTTGGCTTGCCTTGTTACGGGCCACTGATTCGGAGCGAATCGCTGGGGCCGCCAGCAAGCCGGCCCCGCCCACTTGGAGTTTGGCGAGCGGTTTTGGTTGGGGAGGATGACTTGCGGTTTGTCCCGGGTTGGCTTTGCCTCGAATCGGGCGCAGTTGATGGGGTTAGGCTCGAGCGGCCGCCAGACATGCAAACGGCCCGCATTGATGCGGGCCGTTTTAAGTTTGGTTGCGGGGACAGGATTTGAACCTGTGACCTTCAGGTTATGAGCCTGACGAGCTACCGGGCTGCTCCACCCCGCGTCAACCCTAAGCAAGCGTTTGCTTGCTGATCTAAGCAAGCGTTTGCCTGCTTTGGACGTAAGCCGATGCCTATGACTAGGATGGCCTACAGATAGGTAGATGGCTCACCAAATGAAAGGGCCGCTTGCGCGGCCCGTTGTTCCCTAGGCGGGCCTTGATCGTGAAGAGAAGATTTAGAACGTGCGTTTGGCAGACCTGGCAGCGACCTACTCTCCCGCGTCTTGAGACGAAGTACCATCAGCGCTGGAGCGTTTCACGGCCGAGTTCGGAATGGGATCGGGTGCAGCCGCTCCGCCATAACCACCAGGTCGGCAAAACGCACGTTGTTTTCGAGAAGCTGGGTTGGGGATTAGGCAGTAGGGAATAGTGAGTAGGGAAACCCGCTCGCTATTGGCTTGTGCCGTTTGCCCGTCTTTCCGTGCCAATGGCGACGTTCATTGCAGGGCGCCCCGGGCGTAAGCCCGCAAGCGCGACTGCGCGTCGCCGGTTTTCCGGCGCCCTCGCGGAGCATAGGCCCGTAAGGGCCGCTCATGCGTGAGCGCTGGCCAGATCATCGTGTTCACGATGAGCATAAGGAATGAGAACGATCAAGCCGATCGAACTATTAGTACCGGTAAGCTTCAAGCGTTGCCGCTCTTCCACACCCGGCCTATCAACGTGGTCGTCTTCCACGGTTCTCAGGGAATACTCGTTTTAAGGTGGGTTTCCCGCTTAGATGCCTTCAGCGGTTATCCCGTCCGGATATAGCTACCCTGCTATGCGGCTGGCGCCACAACAGGTCCACCAGAGATCCGTCCATCCCGGTCCTCTCGTACTAGGGACAGATCCTTTCAATATTCCTACACCCACGGCAGATAGGGACCGAACTGTCTCACGACGTTCTGAACCCAACTCACGTACCGCTTTAAATGGCGAACAGCCATACCCTTGGGACCTGCTCCAGCCCCAGGATGCGATGAGTCGACATCGAGGTGCCAAACAACCCCGTCGATATGGACTCTTGGGGGTCATCAGCCTGTTATCCCCGGCGTACCTTTTATCCGTTGAGCGATGGCCCTTCCACGCGGGACCACCGGATCACTATGACCGACTTTCGTCTCTGCTCGACTTGTCAGTCTCGCAGTCAGGCAGGCTTATGCCATTGCACTCAGCGAACGATTTCCGACCGTTCTGAGCCCACCATCGCGCGCCTCCGTTACTCTTTAGGAGGCGACCGCCCCAGTCAAACTACCCACCATACATTGTCCCGGACCCGGATAACGGGCCGCGGTTAGACATCCATAGTAATAAGGGTGGTATTTCAAGGGTGGCTCCACCTGAGCTGGCGCCCAGGTTTCAAAGCCTACCACCTA